>NC_010555.1:0-36289 GCF_000069965.1 Proteus mirabilis HI4320 | reverse complement strand
TTTTAAATCAACCTTGCATATACTCATCATACAACCATAACATGAGAAATCAATAAAAAAATCTCATGGCATCACAAAACTTTCTCATGTTTATATCTATGTCACAGATCATCACAAGACAACCATTTTTAAATCAAGGGTTAATTATAATTCAATTAACATTTCCCCAATAAAAAACTGTTTGAAACTGTTAATTCAACCCAAAAACCTCTCATGTTTGACCCAAAAACCTCTCATGTTTACCCCAAAAATCTCTCATGCTTAACCCAAAAACCTCTCATGTTTGACCCAAAAACCTCTCATGTTTGACCCAAAAACCTCTCATGCTTAGCTAATTTTTTCTCAAATAATCAAATACATACACACTTACTAAGTTTTTAAGTTTTTAAGAAAAGAAAGAAAAAAGAAGTTAAAACAATGCACAGAACTTGTGGATAACTTTGTTTGCCTTGCGTTGAAAAGCGCCCCAAACAACCACACAATCCCCTTTTAAAAGATCTGATTAAATTTTGACCTACTCAGTCATTAACTGACGCACTCCGCTCCGCTCGTTTGTCCAACAGCGACCCCGACCCACAAAACAAGTTTTGCGTGTCTCTCGCTGTTCTGTCTTTCAGGGTTTGTATTTTTAAAGCTCTTTAAACAGCGTCAAAACGATTGTGAGACGTTTTTTTGAGTTGTTGCAAGATTCTATCGTCTTCGACCATTAAACTACTGAGATGCGTTTCTGTTCGTTCTCTTTGGTTCGCTACGCTCACGGCTTAACAGAATAAAGGGGGGGCTATATCGCATTTTTTCAATTACAGATATAAATATTTAATTAGTTAAAAATCAATGTGTTAAATTATTTTAAAGTGTGATTTTTATCAAAAAAAAGGCAAAAAAGCATTGCTTATACGCCCAATAAGGCGTATTATTATTACATCGAGAGGGGAAACGCCCTGAACACAATAGCCCAAACGGGCAGGAGATAAAAAAATGAATATTCAGCAAGCCTTAAACGTTTTCGGTTTATCTGGCGAACTCACCGAGCAAGACATCAAAACAGCTTACAAAAAAGCGTCCTTAAAATTCCATCCTGACCGTAATCAGGGCAACCCCGTAGCCGCTGAAATGATGAAAGCTGTCAATTGTGCCTATGATTTTCTTATGCAAAATATGGACAAAATTAATGCGTTTCAGAGTGAAGAAGCAACAGCGCATTACAACTACGGGGAAGAACTCGAAAACGCCTTAAATGCATTACATGCGCTTTCTGGTGTGATTTTTGAAGTTACCGGCAACTGGATTTGGATCAGCGGTGACACCAAACCACACAAAGAAGCTCTGAAAGCAATGGGCTGTAAATGGGCGAACCAAAAGAAAATGTGGTTTTTCCGTCCCGAAGAATACAAGGCGCACGGCAACCGCAAATCGCACAGCATGGACGAAATCCGCGCCATGTATGGCACGACAGGCGCATACAAAGCCAAAGGAAGCAGACAGATCGAAAGCCGCGCTTAACCTATTACGACAGGGGCGAAAGCCCCTGAATCAGGTATTCAAAGGAGTTTTAATATGAACATGAAAATTACTGATATTTTAAAATTTGGTGATTGTTACCGTTATTTTTTAATCAAAAACAGCACTGAAATTTGCTGGATTGAGTTTAACGGCAAAAAAGAAATTAAATGCTCTAACTTTGAAAAAGGCAGCAAAGAAGAATTAGAACTCGCAGAGTTTTTATATAACGTCCGTCGAAACCACCTGTTAAGTGATATCTAAGCCTGTTTTTTATGGCGGGTATCGAACCCGCCTAAAAAATTATATTAAGCTATGCACGAGTACAGAGCCATGAACGAAAAACCGACTTTTTTTGATCAATACAGACCCGTTTTTGAGGTGGTGTGCCGTATGTTAGGCGGAAACTGGCGCGTTAATCTGCTGGACGATTGTCAATATCGTATCAAGCTGACATCCCCCGATTTTAGAGGGTTTATCATTATCGTCAGGCAGGAGCAAGGGCGGTTAGTGTTAACGGGATTTGTTGATTCCCGATTGTATCGCGGGACGTATTTTAAATGTACTGTAGCATCGGACAGAAAACCCGATGCAATTGCACAGACCATCACGCGGAAAATTTTATGCTGTGTACGGGAAGAACTGATAAAAGCGCGAGAGATTGAAAAATCACATCAGGACGCGCTGGAGCAGGATAAAATCATTAAGGGTATGCTGTCCCGTCTGGTGAAGCTGGAAAGCCATTACAACGCTTTTACGGGCTTTCGGGCGGATAATGATTTACGGGGGGATATAACTAAACGGTTTGACGGGTACGGGCTGACAGTGCAAGGGTTGACCGTTGAGCAATTAGTCAAATTAACAGGTATTATTAATACTATCTAAGATATAAAGAGTGATCTCAATATGAAAACCATAAGAAAAAACAAAGGTGATGTAACTTATTATTTAAGCAGAGAGAATAACGATAGTTATCGTCTTATTAAAAAAATCAAGGCGAGAGCGACTCATTTAGTTAAAGACGGGCATAAAACAACCAAAGTAACATTAAGTGATTTGTTATTAACGCATGACCAACTTTACAACTTAGATTATTCATTAAACGGGCTGAGGGCAGATGATAAAGCCACAATTGAATTGCTTATAGGGGAGTTTTTTAAAAATGGAAAATAATGCAAAAAATATAAAAGCGTTGAGATTAAAAACAGGTTTAACACAAAAGGAAATGGCAGAAAGGTACGGGGTAGGGATCAGAACTTGGCAAAAAAAAGAGGAGGACGGGACGCAAAGCAGTCAGAAGTTATCAAATTTTGATTTTGAATACTTGCTGTTATTGGCTGGTGAGCATCCTGATTTTGTGCTGGAAAAAAGAAATAAGGAAATTGCAAGCTAATCGCTTGCGCTGCTCTTTGTTCGGGTGTGGCTGATTCTTTCTTTTGTCTGCGACCGTCCGGCTCTGGCGTGGCGGTCAGCCCGTTAACGGCAACGGCGGCTGTTCAGGGGGCGCAAGCGCGGGTCTTGCGTTTCCCGATACGTCCCCCCCGCTTTATCGGCAAATCGGCGTTGGTGTTCTTTTTGACTCCGAGTTGTTGCCTTACATGCGCCAAAGGCACATAAAATCAATAAGTTAAATATTTTTTAAAGTGTGATATTCATCAAAAAAAGGATAGGAAAGTATTGCTTATACGCCCAATAAGGCGTATTATTACATCGAGAGGGGAAATGCCCCGACCACAATAGCCCAAACGGGCAGGAGATTTAAAATGAAAACAAAAAATATCAAAAAAGCGTTTAATATCCCTAGTTTTTCAGAATCAGTAAAAAAAGATTTTGAAGCAGGTCTTATTACTCTGGAAGATGCAGCCATAGAATTTTATAAAGCAAATTATACATTTTATATCGACTTTGAATATACAAAGAAACAACTCCAGATACAAGAGGTATAATTTAATGAAAAAATACACAGTTTTATTTGCAGAAATAAGCAAAAAAAATCCGGATGATGAACCTGATGTTTATCGCTTTGAGTCCATAAAAGAATTTCTATCTTTTGTTAAAAAAGTAAAATTCCAAGAAAAAATGAATTTTAATTCATCATTATATTTTATCTGATTCCATGGAAAAAACAAATAAGTTTCAATATAAAATTACAGAAGAAGCAAAGCACTATAAGCAATTTAAAAAATTATTAATAGAATATATGAGTTAGAAAAAATAAAACTAATCTAATAAATGCCAGTGGCAACACTGGCATTCAATAGGAGACAGTAAAATGAAAATGTATCTTGTTAAATTAGATTTTTTTGAAGTCTGCGACAATGAAAGAATGTTCACGGATAGTAAAGAATATGTGATTGTAGAAAAATCAGAATCACGGGTTGTAGAAAAGTTCATTAAATTTAATAACGCATTGTTAATGAGTGTCACTCAATACGATTTATTCACCGAACCGAAAAAAATTAAGTTTATTATGTCAGCGTACAACGTAAACGGGGAGGTGATTTTTGTCGAAACATTACCGATTGAAGTTAAAAACACATTAGAGTTAATTGAGATACTAAAAGCCCGCCGAAGCGGTGACTATTTAACCGTAGATTGGAAGGAGGTAGACAACTAAAACAACGCTAGGCGCTGTTAAGGGGTTGCCCCCCCTTAACAGCGAACACATTAAATCAACGAAAGAGAATTTAAAATGTCCGAAAAAATGATAGCAGTTGCAAGAGCATTTGGAAAGGGAAAAGGCGGAACATTCCCTATCATGACCGCAAAAGAGCTTGAGAAATTTTTAGAAGTGATGAGAACAGAGCGGCTGAAACAAATCCATTGATAAAAAAATAATCACAGGGGCAAAATAAAGCCCCTTTTTTTTTAAAAAAAAACATGATAACCACAGTTGACAATGTGAGGTGTGTTAACTATAATTAACAGTATCAGAGGGAGATCATGCAATGATTGAAATCAGGCAAACAGAAGAAGTTAAAAAATGGCTTAAAGGATTAAAAGATAAAATAGCCAAAGCAAAAATTTTAACACGGATTGAGCGGATGAAAGAGGGAAATTATGGAGATGTTGAGCCGATAGGTGATGGATATTCAGAGTTAAGAATTCATCAGGGCAAGGGTTACAGAGTTTATTTTGCCAACCGAAACAATGAAATTATTTTATTGCTTTGTGGTGGTGATAAAACAACACAACAAGCAGACATAAAAAAAGCAAAACAGATAGCGAAAAAATGGGGGTTCTGAAATGAAAACAAAACCAGAATTATTTGATGTAGTCGATTACCTAGAGGATGAAGAAGATATTCAGGCATATCTCAATGCCGCTCTGGATGAAGATGATGAAAGCTACTTTTTAGCAGCACTGGGAAATATTGCCAGAGCAAGAAATATCAGCCAACTTTCAAAAGAAACAGGAATGAGCCGTGAGGGAATTTATAAAGCTCTTTCCGGAACAGGAAACCCATCTTTTAAAACGATTTCAAAAATATCTAAAGCATTAGGTTTGAAAATACACTTCGCAGGGGCTTAACCGCCCCTGTTTTTCTTTTCGGGTATTGAACCCGAAAAGAAAAACCAAGTTACCCACCGTCTGAATTTTTTGCGGGTACGGCTGCGCTCCGCTATCGCCTACCCGTGCGCGACGAACAAGCCAGCTTTTCAGGGCTGACTTGTTCTGCTCAAAAAAATCATCCCGAGGATAACTTAAACCGCCACGCTGCACTTGCTGGCATTCGCCAGCGCAGCAAAGGAAAAAGGATTTTTAAATGCCCGTCAGGGCATGTAAGGCAACCCACGAAAGTTCCAAAGAACACCAACGCCGATTTGCCGATAAAGCGGGGGGGGACGTATCGGGAAACGCAAGACCCGCGCTTGCGCCCCCTGAACAGCCGCCGTTGCCGTTAACGGGCTGACCGCCACGCCAGAGCCGGACGGTCGCAGACAAAAGAAAGAATCAGCAATCTATTTTATAAAAATTTCACGGGTTCTATGAAGCCTCTTGTACCACCTTATTACGCATTATCCGTAACGGTATAATCAGTTTATAGTCATGTTAGCTATGTTTGAACCGCCATTTTTACCCTGAAATTCTTTCCTTTGCTTATGTTTAGTGCTTAAATCTAGATAGGTGACGATGGTAAGGATTTTAAATACGATGCAGGATAGGCAACGCACCGTTAAAATGCTAGCATTTTACGATTTGTTGCCGTTGACCTACAGTCGGTTTTTGGGGGGTGATATGAAGCAAATTAATTTCAGAATAACTGACGAAGAATATGTTTTTTTTGAGAAAAAAATAAAGGAAAACTTTGATATTTCTTTGCCTATGTTTTTTAAAAAAGTAGGTTTAAGTGTTCTGAATAAGGATTCGGAAATCAAAAAAATAAAAACCAGCCTGTATGATGAATTAGGGCTTGAATCCTATTACATGAATAATAAAATAACATTATATATCAATGATGAATTATATCATGGTCTAAAAGAAAATGCAGAAAAACATGGGTGGTCACTATCCAAAGAAATCAGGTTTAGACTAAAACATACAATGAATAATGACCTTGATTTTTTTGATCAGGAGTTAAAGATTATGCGAGATTATAATAACCAATTAAAACGTGTTGGACGCAATATTAATATGATACTACGGCGGGATGATGGGAAGATTTTAGAGAAAGAAGAATTTAGGCAAGATATAGTTAATTTGCAAAAAAATATTAATGAAATGCAAAGAGAGCTAGAGGGTTACATCAAAAAGTGTAAAGGAAGATCACTTTCTCAGCATGTCAGCGTGGTAGATTATGGGTGTTAATATAGAAAAAGAGTATTTAGTTAAACGTAGTCGATCTGCTAAAGGGCAATCGCTGAAAAAATCCATTCAGGCGGGAAAGTCAGCATTTGCTCATAAAGCGAAAAAGGGGGGTAAGTTATACGGAAGCAGGGTAAGAGAGCAAATAGGTAAACACGGTCGAAGTAAAGAAGTTATGGTAAAAATCACTGGCTCGGCACAAATAAAACAGGGCATTAAAAATAGTGTCAACTATATATCTCGTGAAGATACATTGTTGTTAACTGATGATGAGGGAAATAAAATTGATGCAGTAGATGCTAAAGATTATTTAATTCAGTGTGATGATGATGATACTTATGACTCAAGAACAAGTAAACAGCCAGCAATCACAAAAAATATTATTTTTTCACCTCCGGCATCTGCACAGGTAAGTCAGGAGGATGCACTTGAATCAGTCAGAAAAACATTATCTGAAAAATACCCCGACAATAAATTTGTAATGGTTTACCATGATGATAAAAAAGATCATCCTCATGTTCATGTCATTCTCAGAACTGATAATGATGATACAGGAAAAAAAATAAATATTCGTAAAAAAGATTTACGAGAACTACGCGAGGGATTTTGTGAACAACTAAAACTAAAGGGTTATGATGTAAAAGCCACACATAAACAAATTCCTGATTTTAAAAATAAGCTGAAAGAGGAAGATGCAGCAGCACCAAGACGGCAAAAAAATGTAAGGGAGGTAGTAGATTTTGGGCGCGCCCCGTATCAGTTTAAAGAGGGTAACAAACCACAAAACTATCTTACTGTGAAAACACTTAATGGCAAAGAATATACTGTGTGGGGTAAAGAACTTGGAGAGCTTGCAGAAAGAGAAAAAATTCAAAAAGGCTCACTAATTAAACTCAAAAAATCCGGTTCAGAAGAAGTAAAAGTACCAAGATTAGATAAAAACGGGGAGCAGGCTGGTTGGCTAACTACCCAACGTAACAACTGGCAATTGGAAAATATCGGGCAAAAAGGCATAGACAGAACACAAAAAATTGGAACAGAAAAACAAACGGACGTAACTGAACAGTTGAAACGCCAGCAGGAGCAGCAGCGTAGATTTAAGCTTCAAGCGGCAGAAATGATCAAGAAAGAACAAAAACTCAAAATAGGGTTGAAATTTTAAGGAGGGAGTATGTATAAAAAAATTGAGTTTTTAAATAAAAACCAAATTGAAACGGTCAATATTATCAGAAGTGAAGTGCAGGATCGCTATTGGATATTGAACAAAATAAGATTAAGTGAGTTTCTGTATTCAGTAAAAGAATATGGTACGCCAGAATTTTACGATGATTTTAAAAGAATTAATCAAATTACGCTTCCGTGTGTAATTTTTGATACTCATGAAAATACATTAACCGCTGCTATTTTTTTTGAGAGTGAACCCGCCGCTGAGGAAGTTTTGAAAGGTGCGGGGGTAACGTACATTATGATTAATCAAACTAAAGATGCTTTAACACATCCGGAATTACTCCGGTTTTACCGTGAGTAGCTGAATCAATTTTTTACCACTGATGAGTATAAGACGCTTTGAATTATTCATGTTTTTTAGTAATTCAGGACGGGTTTTTCCTGTGTGACAAAAAATTCCTTTGCATTGATTTTTTTCACACAAAGATTCAAAATCGTAAACGTGCTGTAACGAAATAAATCCACGATAACGCTTTGCCTGAATAAGTAATGTTTCGCCGTGCATAATTACCTTTCCATCAACTCCACCGTCACCTGTGTACCTTTTATTTCTGATAACCTGATAGCCTCGTTGTTCAAAGGCTTCTAATAATAGTTCTTCAAAAACAAACGGATCTATTTTTCTTAAATAGGCTATTTTTTGACTAAATTCATGAATGCCAGAAAGCCGTTCTAAAACGGCTTTTGCGCTCTTTTGTTTTCGTTTATGTCGCCGTTGTCGGGCGGTGTTTTTATACCAAAACGAAATAATTAGTATTGTGAAAAAGAAAATCCAGCAAATAATTTTAATATTTGTAGGCATCATTAAAACCTGTTAGCTAGTAACTTTCATTTATTCCAGCACCAAAATAAAAAATAACCACTAACATTGTAGTTACCTCATTACCTCTATTAAAAACTTAGCCTTATCGCTAGGTGATAGCGATTCAAAGGCAAGCAGTGAAGCCCGTAAAATGTTAATACGTTTCTTGCCTAGTCCGTTAGTCAGCCTGTCTAATCGTTCTAAGGTATCTTCATCCATGCGAAAACCTACCATGATAGATTCTGTTTTCTTTGTCGGTTTTTTATCACCTTGGGCGATAAAATCATTAACCGTCTTACTTTCTGACTGTTCAATTGCTGGCGCGTGTTTTTTTAATTTATTTATATCCATAATCTAATCCACCTCAATACTGAGTTAATCATTGATTAATCAGATATGATTAATCAATGATTTCCAATGTTTTTTAGCTATCCTGAACAGAATCAATGAGTTCAGCGAATAAAAGCTCTAATTGTGCTTTTGCTGACCCTACATTTTTTCCTTTAAGCTCATGCACTCCCAGCCCTTCATTTATGGCTTTTTCAAAAGCCTTTAAGTTTGATATGCGTGTTTTGAATGGAGATAAAAGCAGGGGATCATCATTAAGATATTGTGTGATTTTTACTGCATCATTACTAAATGGTGAAGTAGGGCAACGATTAAGTAAAGCAAAGGCTTTTAGTTTTGTGTTTTCCTTTTTAGCTTCGTTCACAATGGATGATAATTTATTCAGTGTAACAACTTCCAACATGGATGTTGGGCTTACTGGAGCTATAAATACATCTGCAACAAGTAATGCACTGCGAAGTTCAACGCTATCATGTCCGGCAGTGTCTACCAATATTACATCTGTTACCCCGTGCAATTTGTTAATTTCTTTATGTGTATTGCTTCCGTAACAAGTCATAATTGGGATATCAGGAACGGGCTGTTCTCGTCGTAAACTTTGCCATGTATTCAAATCTTCGTTTTTGTCTGTTCGCACTAATGCGACAGACGCAGTTTTTTGTTGCAACATTACTGCTGAGTTTGCCGTAATTGTGGTTTTTCCTACACCACCTTTATCTGATCCAAAAACTATAATCATTTTCCTACCCCTCATTTATGTTTATGATTGATTAATCAAGGATTAACAACAGTGATTAATCAATGAATATCATATAACGATAATCTTTGATTAACCATAGCAAGATAATCAAAGATTATCAATAGTGATTAATCAAAAGATAACAAAACAAGTTAATCTTTGACTAATCACGCATGTAACTCTACTTATCAAGCGTTGGGTGAAAAAAAGCGGTGAAGTTTAATTTTGTTAAAATGTTTCTTAATTGTTTCAATTTTAACAAAAAACAAACAATGGAATTTTGGCGGTTTTAATAACAGAAATCTTCCTGTTTTAGCAGGTAGAGAGTATGAGTGACAGGGTAACAGTGATTTTTATCACTAAAGCCAGCGATTTAACATAATGGCTCTTATGTGATCCAGTTTTTTTATTATTAGTATTAATTAATGGTAAAATTCACAACAAATAGCTATAATAGACATTCAAGCCATTTTGTACTTTTTTACGGAGTGTTACTTATGGAAATTATTCCTGCTCAACTCGCCAAAAATCAATTTGGTGATTTACTAATGAAAGCTCAACGTGAACCTGTCCAGATCAGCAAACATGGAAAGCGTGTAGCTGTAGTCATTTCTCCAGACGAATATGACCAATTTACACAGTTGAAGTTACAAAATTTAAAATCTATTTTGGCCGAATCTATTGAACAAGCAGAACGGGGAGAGTTACATCATATTGATGATGTTTTTGCACCTTTAACTAGCAATGAAATTGAAGGTTAATCTTATAAATGAGTGTTCTATTTACCAAGAAAGCAAAAGAGCATATTCGCACCATAAGACGATATTCTTTGACCCATTGGGGAAAAAATGTAGCTGAAACTTACATAAATTGCTTAAGAATCACAATAATCAATATTATTGAAAAACAACCCTCTATTGGTATAGATCGTAGTGATGACCTTTTTACAGGAATAAGAAGTTTTCCTGTAGAAAGTCATATTATTTACTATCGAGAAGTTGAGAATGGAATAGAAGTATTAGCAGTATTACATCAATCTCAAGATCCATATATTCATATAAAAAGGGATTAATTTTTCCCTGTCATATCAATAGAGGAATGATTAATTGTTATATTCATATTAAACCCTAGCCGTTTTAATGTTTCTTTATGTGTTTTACAAACAACTATGATATATTAATTATCATAGGTACTACGTAAAGGCAGGTTACTATGGATAATAAAAATCACCCAAATGATCATTTGTTAATTAAGTGGGGTTCAATATTCATCTTTATTAGTGCAATTCCGATATTTATTATTTTTTATTTTAATGATATAGATATATTATTTGCTGTGTATGAAAAAATAAACAATATACCATCAACTTATTCATCAACATATCCAATAATTAGCAAGTTATCATTTTTTTACTGCAAATTATCACCATTAATAGTATTGTTATTTTTCATTTTTTGTTATAAGAAACTGACTCTTGTAAAACCTATACCAATTAATAAATTAATAATAAATGTTATTTTTCCATGTCTTGTGATTACGATTATTTCTCTATATGTTTTATATTTTTACAATACTGATATATCAGATAGTGGTTGGAGTATACTTAAAACTATATCCAGTAATAAACACCTATTATTTGGTTACTATATAGCTATTTTTTTGGGATATTATGTTTGGTTGTTTCTTTTTTTTATTTCATTTATTTATCTTCCATTTAAATCAATTCGTTGATAAATAGTGATTACTTAATTTTTATAAAAATAAATGGTTATCTTAGATAGTTTTAACTAAATAAGATAACCAAAAGTAATTAATGAGCTTCTGGAATAAGTAAGTTGTTAATTTTATCAACAACTTTATCATCAATTAAGGATGCTAAATAACTAATTAACATTATAGTTGCTATAATTGCTAAGGTTGTAGGTAATGCTCCTATAGCTAAAAATGATGCAATTGATGAGATAAAACTTATTGCTATACTTATCGCTATCCCCGTAGCATATCCACTGATTATCATAGCTTCCACTTCCAGCATCAATGGTTTCCAGTTACCAGTCTCAAAACCAATAGCTGCTTTTTCGCGAAGCTTTTCAACACTCAAGACTTTACCCAATACCCCGAATGACTTACCTAAACGCTGAAAATTTTCAGACAGGATTTTTGTATCCACATGGCGCACTGCATTAGCCAGTACCACTCTATCCGCTTGTTTTATCTTAATATTAGGATTACGGTTGATTTTTTCCATCATTTTTAATGCATCAGACAAGCTACGTAATTTCTTTCCCTGAAAGTTACGTAAATCACTAGCGATCTCATTAGCAATAGTTTTGTATTTTTCCCCCAAGTGTTTACTAATTTTTTCGCCAGTATTAGTGATAATATCTGCCGCTCCCATCAATGCCTCTTTTTCTGCATCTTGGATAAATTTTTTATTTTGTGGGTACGATTGATATGCATTAACAACCATTAATTTCGCTAAATTTTCTTTTTTTTCATCTTGTTCAATATTTAAATCTTTATAGAATGCATTTAACTGGCGGCTTTCATATTGTGATGCTTTTATAATTTTCTTGGAGAATTTTTCTATAAAACCTAATTTATTTAATGTAAAAATAAATTCATATTCCTTTATTTTTACATTATAATCAAGAATATTACTAGGCTCAGTTTTATAACCTAATATTGCAAATCTCTTTACCTCTTCTAATCTATCTTTTTTCTCATTTGGTATCCCCTTAGAATAGCGATTATAGGTTTTCTCTATATATTCCTCAGAAATATTTTGCACGTTTCCAGCGTCATCAAATGTGACGGTATGAATATAATGCCCATTATAAATAGATACTCTAGCCTTATTATTTTTCAAATCAAAATAATCTTTTCTTATTCTCGACGTTAATCTCCCTAAATCTCGATCACGAGCCAACTTATTATTATAAGGTATCGGTAATTCAAGTTGGTTATTCTGAACATTATTTTTTTTATAATCAACACTATTACCTTTTCCATCAACTTCAATATTATTAGTCGTATGACCATTTTGAGGATTAATAATCCTTGCTCCGTGTACAGTCACCGTAAAGTTTAATCCCTCAAGCCCTTCTATTGTTGACGTAGTATATGAAAACGAAGCATTTGGATCACTTAAACTGATAATATTTCTATCTCCTCCATCGCCTTTTCCTACTGGGCCACTACCTAAATCACCTTTACTAGGTCTATCGGCAGTCACTGAAAGATGATCGGTCTCTGCTGAATGATTATTTTTACTCATAAAAATTTCCTTTTTTTATTAAAAATCAGTCAATGATACTGTATATGCATACAGTATAAATATAAACCTTATTCCTCCTCACGTCAATTTCTTTCTGAATAATTATTGAATATAAAAAAATCTTATTTTTCAAAAAATTAAAAGGCGCTATTAGAAAATAATTGAAAAATTGGGGACGTAACGATATTGCTACCATAAGCAATTTAGGGAACGTTTGTTTTGTAGGAAGGAATTAAACACCGTAACAACTTTCATGCTCTCCTAAAGTCACGCATTTAACCATATTGTGTCTTACGCGCTCCTCGTTTTTTGATTAGCTTAATTTTTTGAGTAGAGTTGCTGTGGCTAAAGCATGTTTCATGCAAGACACATTAATGTTGTAACTAAAGGTTCCTAATCTTATTCAAAGAATCTGGAACGGCCGCAACCAATCAGGAAGATGGCCATCGCCATTGAGCGATTACCGGCGATTCTATGAATCTTTGTTTTACAGTAAGTTAGGTTTTTTCAGTGTAAAAAATATCAGTGAGTATTTTTGAATGAGACAAAAAGACGTTGTATTACGTGAATTTTAGCGTAATGGCAGGGGGATTAGTGGTCAAATTTCACGTAAATGCACCAGATTAATCAGTTATGGAGCGTCATAGTGCTAATTGCGTGCTGTTTTGTTCAACTTTTGGTAATCTTTCAGCGGGTGCTTGATCCTGTCCGGTTCAAGCATTTAGTGAGAGCCAGATAGAAGAAAGCCCCGATAAGGTTATTTATTACCATAATCGAGGCTGCAATTCTCTACTTAGCACTAGAAATTGTGCCTCCTAATAAGTTAGGAGTCAAGGAAAATGACCAAGTACGCCCTGATAGGGCTGATTGCCGTTTGTTTAACGGTACTGTGTTTCTCTCTGTTAATGCGCGATAGACTCTGTTCTATCAGTGTGAATAGTGGGAATACAGTAGTTCAGGCAACACTTTCTTACGAAGAACGGTGATGCCTAGCGGGGGAGCATTCCCCCGCATTTTCTTTTTCTGTGTTTAGTTTAGGTTTCAAGCACCCTTTCTATTGAAAAATAGAATTTGGATTTGGCATTTTCAGATAACGAAGTTCATGCAAATAAGGTTTTGTATGATATTCATTTGGTAATCTAAAATAGTTCGGCAGATTGATTATTTTTTTCTGGTCATGTGCTTTATTAATCCAGTTATTAAATAATTCGGAATCTATTTTTAATGATTCTTTAGGAATAAAGATAATCATTAAGTTCTGATAATAATGTACGGGTTTCAGAATTGAAATATGCGTACTGATTAGCTCTGTTATTACATTAATAAATTTATCACTTTCCGATAGGGATTTGGGATTGCTATCATTATTAATGATGAATGAATAGTATTCATTATCCAGCATTCGTATATAATAACTATTAAGAGAAACCTTTTCTAAAATAGTTTCTCTTGTGTATTTAATTTTATCTCTGATTGATTGATACACTACCAATGCGGCATGATGAGAACCGCCTGTATTAGGGGCAACAAACCTATTTAACCATTCGTAATATATGACATTAATAGGTCTGCACTTTCTGAACCCCTCAGATTCAATGTGCGCAATATTTCGTTTCCAATCATCTTCATTTTCCGCTTTCATTCTTTCGTCGGGATACATTGCGCGCCCCCAACTATACAAATCATAAAACCAGCTACCGTTTATAGCGCCATCAGGAATGCCACCAAAACTTTTAGATGCTGTTAATGATTGTATTTTATTAAAATCAAAAAAATAGTCTATAGTTTTCTCGATACGGCACAAATTAGTAATTATATCTTTAATTTCTGTAGGAAAACCCCTAACCATATAATTCTTAAAAAGCTCATCCCATCTCAAAATAGTATTTGAATCCGCCGTGGGTTTATATAGCTCAACTTTACCTAAATTAACATCATTTAACTGATCAATGACATAATTATCCGTTGTCTTATATATAAATGCAATAATGCTATCTGTTATTTTCTTTATCAACATTAATTAAGCTCCTTATTACATTATCAGCCCCATTTTCTGTTATATGAATACCATCACTGGTTCTTACTTTAACACCATTAATAAACTCTGAGTATTGATACCCTAAAGATACTCGAGTATCCATCGTTTTTATCTTATTTTTTCTTGCTGCTTCACAGATTGCAATTCGGGTATTTGATAATAAATTATTTTTTTCTTTATTTTTTAGGGTAGGGGGGAGTAACCAAACAATCTGCCTATTTTGCTTTTTTATGGTTTGGATAAAGACACTAGCCTTTTGTTGGTATTCGGGGATATCTGCCTTAGAAATGAGATCGTTTGTACCTAAAACAATATACACCGTGTCATAAAGCGAAAAATCGATATTCTGTGTGTAATCTTGCCAACTTAAAATCTGTTTTGATTGCAACCCTGTGCTTTCAAGGAATTTAGCATCAACAGGGGCAATTTTTTTGTAACTCATGGCGAGTTCATAAGTCAGTGAATCACCAATAAAAAGGGGCTTACATTGCCCGATAACAGGCAATGTAAGAGACAGCAGGAGAGGGAGATTAACCCAACGAAGAAGGGTGATTTTCAAAGAGTTTTTCCGCTTCTTTAATGTCATCTTTAGCATCGCTGGCTTTATCAATCAAAAATTCATCGAGAGAATGACCTGCATCAATTAATAGTTGCAATCCTTTCTTCATACGACCAATTCCCGTCCATGTGTCTGTTTTACCTGTTTCGGGATGCGTAAAGCGATATTTCGCAGGCGTATTTTTAGACTTTCTTTTCTTTCCTTTTTTATCGGTTGTTTCAAAAACGGAAATGTGGATTGTTTCTGGATCTAACCCCAACTCTTCTAAGTATTTAATCGCTTTTAGGCGTTTTTCTTCCAGTTCAGCAAGTTCAAGTTTGCGTAACTCGAATTCTTCACGCTGTTCTTCTACAATACCATTGAGTTGATTGGCAAGATTTTCTAACCATTCAAAATTTTTCGTTTTTGCAAACTTTCTTAGCTCTGTTAATCCCGTCAGTGATTCAGACGTAATTTTGTATTTTTCTTCTCTAGTTAATTCGCTCATGTTTTACCTCAATATAAAAATGGTTTTCTGTTAAAAAATAATAGTTACTTTTTCTTTTCAGGGAAACCTATCTTCCCTGTTTTCTTATCATCTAAAACAAGTTCAGTATCAAATGTTTTCCCTGCTTTGGTTTTAAACCCTTTAATAACGGCAGTTTTTCCATCTTTAATGAGTTTTTCCACTTGATTCTGTGTGAGTTTTTTACTGCAAAATTCAGCCCATATTTTAAATTCACATCCTGTACAGAAGTATCCTTTTGGTCGAATAATTATTTCGTTACTGCATGACGGACACATGACATTTAAACGTGCTACTGCGCCCTCATTAGGTTGTTTTTCTGTAACTGGTTGCCCATTTTTATCGGGAAATGCCGTCTTACATTCAGGATAGCATGAACAACCCCAAAAGAAACCATTTTGCCCCTTACGTTTGATTAAAAACCCCTTTTGACAAACAGGGCAAGGTGTACCGTTAGCTGTGATATTTATTCCGTTAGCGTCGAGTTCGGCAATCAACTCCTTAATATAGCTGTCTGTTTCTTTAATAAAGTCAGCAACGGTCAGTTCCCCTTTTTTAATTAAGGCTTGTTTTTCAGCCCATCGAGCCGAAATATCGGGCTTGGTAATTTCATCAGGCAGAGCAGCGCAAAACTCTTGCCCTTGCTTTGTTGTTTTCCAAACAAGCTCTGAATAGCCTTTTTCTTTTTCAATCGAAATTAATCCCGTATTTTCGGAGAGTTTTTTTAATATCCCTGCGCGAGTCGCTTCTGTGCCAATACTGCCTTGATCAGTGCTCCCCTCGTCTTTAGCTTCAAGTATTTTTCGAAGTTCAGGATCATCAATAAATTTTGCCGCACGTGTCATAGCGGCAAGGAGTGTTGAAGCAGTAAAATATTTAGGTGGAAGAGTGGGCTTTTTATCCACGTTAGCTGTTTCACACACCCCATTATCATTAAATTTTAACGTTGATAAATCAAAGTCGAGTTTTTCTGGCTCTTCTGTTTCTTCTTCGTCGCTGTCTTTACCTAATGATTCCCATCCTGACTGGACTAATACGCTTTGTGTGGCGGTAAAGGTGTTGCCTTTGATATCAAAATGCACTTTTGTTTTATCTCGAATGCTATCGGGATAAAATAAGCCAATAAAGTAAAGTGAAACTAATCGATACACATTTTTCTCTTTCTCATTCAATTGAATATTAGAGCCGTCTTTCGTTGTTGGCACAATAGCATGATGCGCTTCAATTTTGCTGGCGTTAAAGGCTTTGTGTTTTTGAACTTTATCCATGTGCTCAACCGTGCTTGCCAATTCTGGCAATGTACCGATAACTGCTTGAGCGATATCATTCGCTTGGTAATAGTGCTCGTCAGACAAATAACGATTGTCTGTTCTTGGATAGGTCAATAATTTATGCGTTTCATACAGGCTTTGCATAATATCCAGCGTTTCTTGTGGGGCATAGCCAAATCGTTTAGCGCAAATTTGCTGTAGTGTAGATAAATTTAACGGTAAAGGTGGTTTTGTGTTTTCCGCTTTCGTTGCTGCAATGGTCACTTTTACCGCTTGCCCTGAAACGATTTCAGTAATGTGTTTGGCTTGGGCTTCTGAGATTAAGCGACGCTTATCATCAATCTGATCGTTATCGGTTGTTTGATATTTCGCCTTAACTTGATGTCCGTTCATCTCAATTAAAGCATAAATATCATAATAGAAACTTTCATTGTGGTTTTGGTTCGCCAATGTTCGCATATTCACAAGCCCCAAAACTGCACTTTGCACCCGTCCCACGTTTAAAACACCTTGATAGCCTTTTTCACGCCCTTTTAATGTACAGCCACGAGTAAGGTTATAGCCAAAACTCTGATCGAGCAGAGAACGGGATAACGCACTGTTTGACATACCGCGAAATTTTTCATTCGGTTGTAAATCGGCTAAGGCTTTTTTAACAGGTGCTAAGTTTAAATCCGATACTAAAATACGCTCTACGGGCTTTTTATTTTTTGCGTAATCTAAAATTTCATTGACCAGAAGACAGCCTTCCTCGTCTGGGTCGCCAGCATTAACAATGGTTTTTGCTTGGTCAATTAATGACAAAATGATTTTTGTTTGTGCTGCCGTTTCTTTTTTTATTTTATAGGTTGGTGGGAAAACCGTTTTAATCGGTAAGTCACCAAAACGCCAGCTTGCATATTTCTCATCATAATCTTGGGGGTCGCTCAACTCGAGCATGTGACCAACACACCACGTCACAACATCGTCACCGTGTTGAAAATACCCTTTTTTCTTTTCCGTGTTTGGATTACCACCTAATCCCTCAAAAATGGCTTTTGCTAATGATGGTTTTTCCGCAATAAAGACTCTCATAATTTACTCTCCTAAATTAATTAAATTAACTTTATTTATTTTGCTGTTGACTTGGTTTAATACTTTTTTACTCATTTTTATTATTTCACTTGAAACCGCAGAGTTTGATACTCCCATTACTTGGTCAAATTTGAATATTTTATGGTTTTCGACTTGTGAAATCCCTAAAGTGGCTCTTTCATCATTATTTATGATAGTGAAAACTCGATATGTTTCATTGGCGCAATCATGAGCGTAGGAATAAACGCAATGATGCATTTCTTGACCTTCTTTTTTTAGTTGTTCTAGTGTCGTAATTTCACTTACCGTCATTTCAGAAATGCACGATTGCCAATCAATATCAATACCATTCCATTGAGGGGAAATTTCTGCATAGTCATAATCGTCATGATTGAGTTCTTCAACCCATTCTTCTGATAATCGATAGATAGAAGCTAAAGACTGATTTTTTTGGATGTAAAAATCGGTGTTAAACACCCATTCTATAGCATGTGCAAAGCGATTTAGTTCCGTGTTCCAGCGTCTTGTTACCGATTTATAACCAATATTTTTATAAAGGTCTTGATGATAATCGAGCCATTTTAATGCAATGCGGTAAACCGAAGTATAACCATGTTCAACGCGTAAACCATTCCATACGGTCTCTAAAAAATCAAAAATAGCCTTAGTAGGGTATTTTTTAATTTCAGGCTGCCTGAGTAATTTCATGATTATTTTAATTTTATCATTTATACCAAACCGATATCTGTCACGTAGACTTATAAATTCAATTAACTGTGCGATTAATGAGGGCTTTAATGTATACATATATTTAAAATCCCCGTAAGAAATTGATTCAGGTAGTTGTAGCTCTTTATACAGGTCTTTTATTTTACCTGTTAAAGTATAGTGATAATTAGATTTTTTTTGCTTCCGTAAAAAACCTATCATCAACCAAAGTCCTTTATAATCGACATTATCATTGATGCGTATCTGTTTTGAGAATTTATAATAATCCAAAAAATTAGCATCTAATATTGAATTACGTACGAAGGAATTAAAATGTGCTTTTCCGTATAAAGAAAATACCCCCTTATCAATAACTTTCCATATATTTTTGGATAAACTCATGCTTGCATATTTTTGGGTTTCATTATTAATAAATGCATTTATTCTAGTCATAATTTTTATGCAAATATCATGACGCATTTTACTCATACTCATACCCGCTAAATAATGAGGATAAAAAAAGGTTTTTTCCTCAAACATTTCACTAGTCGTATCAAAATCTGGTTGTATATCTTCAAGAAGTATTTTCGTTTCAATCCCTCCATAAAATGATTTATACATATAACATATACCACTGATCGAGTAATTTGATTTCACTATTGAGTCAATAACATGGGTTACTGCACTTTGTAACCAATATTGTATATTATATATATTTTCATTTTTCCAAAAACAAGGGATTCGGTTAGGTAATGATTTTCTAACTCGCCACTCGCCTGACTCTAAGTTTGTAAAAAACCACGTATGCAATGTGACTTTTTGTGTTTTTTTATTAAGCCTAATTTGATAAACGCCACAGATAATAATTTTAACAAATGAGTCGTTTTCTTCGACTTTGACTAATCGAAAAACACCGTTCGCTTCACAAAATTTAAATAACTCATGAAGTGTTAATATTTTATTTTGTTTAATCATTATCCACTCCCATTTTATTTATTTATTTTTGCATTGCTTTTCCAAACATAAACCCCACCTCGATACTTAAATACTTTTTCAATAATCTTATCTTCATCTTCTTTGGAAAGTACATTTCCATTAACGAGGTAATGTAAATCAATATCATCAGGCAAATAATGATTTTGTCTTTTTTTGCAATAGGTATGAATAGACAATTGTTCATTCATACCTATATTTTCTTGTAAAATATGAATTAGTCATTCTTCTTTTAGTTGTTTCGATATAAAATCAAACAACTCCCGAAATTCCAACTCCATTAATTTGTTTGCTTCTTCGGGGTTATCACCATAGGCGAAAGGATCAAGATCTAAATATTTCATTGGTCGCTTCCTTTGTCATATTCAGGAAAAACAATTTTCAGTGGCATTCCGTTGGTTTCTATCATGTACTGTTTCACTAACCGTCCAACTTGGTCTTTTGACATATATTGTTCAACGACGAGTTCACCTTCATCAATCCATGAAAACAATTCATCATCAGGATAAAAGGCATTTTTACTTTTCAGTATTTTTTCAGCGTCATCATCGGTATAGTTGAAATAAACTCTATTTTCCTTTTTGATTTTTCTATTATTAAAATCCAAAAAACGATAAATCGCATACACACAAACAGAAATAATAAATGAAAAATATTGTACGTTGCCACTCGCAACAAATTGGCTGAATGAAATTTCATCAATCTGAGAACCATCAAAAGTTAGAATGATATACAGCCATATAATAATAATCGGAATAGTAATTGCTAAAATGAGTAATAGCTTAATAACAAAAACAGCAAGGCTATAAATTTCCTTAGCAGCACTCCATCCTATTTTTTTTAGTTTCTTCATAAAGTCACCCTTTAATTAAAATCGTTTAATTTCTTTTGTTAAATACTGATAACTTATTTTTGTCACATCCGCCAACACAGAAAAACATACATAAAAACAATAAATAAAAATGCAAGGTAAAAATAAAATCTTTCCATAAATAGATTTTATCGCATTCATAACAACCTCCATTTTTTAATGGGGTACAGCTTTATGCCAATACCCCTATATAGGCTAATCAACCCATCGACCACCTGAATTATTCCAACCTGCCACAGATTCTTTCTTAACCCATTCCATTTTTCCCTGATAATGCAGGCTACTATCTAAATCAGTCCATTCATGATTAACGTAAGCACGGCAATAGTTAGGAAGTTCATTTTTTATGCGATAGTACGTTTCATACCAACAATCTTCTTCCTTTCCCCGACTGCGGCACTTTTGCTCTCTCTTTTCTTCATACAGAAATTTATTAAGATAAGTAGCATCACAACGCCCTGCGCCATTAGCAATGGCATTAACTAACTCAGGCATTCCTGCATCACTTGATGCAGGGCAAAGCTGTAAGAAATTTTTTCTTGCATTAACAGTATCAGACCAAAACTTTTTATTAATACCAAAGTAACGTGATAATGCAGGAGCGCACTCACTTGGGCGCGTACCTGATGAAAGACACAAGACCGCTTCACAAGCTAACTTGACATCCCCTGTGAATACGGGGACATCTGCTTGTGATAATACGGGTAAGAAAAATAAACTTATCGCAACGATTTTACTTTTCATTTTGATTTTCCTTAATAAGATAAACTGTTATTGGATTATTTAACCAGTTTGATTTTTTTTGATATTGTATTACCCCATTTGCACCGTGAGCCTGTAACCATTCTTTTGTTTTCAAAAATTCAGTGCCATTATTTGCTTCAACAATAATTTTATTCGAATGTGCAATGGCAAAATAAACCGCATCATCATAAAGACGATTTTCAGGAATAAAATTATTAATTCGTTTTTGCCATTCATCATTAACGACGTCACTACTCACCACGGTATGAATTGGTGTCCATGTCATTATTTTAGCATTTACCGCAACCTCTTTTTTTCCCCAATCCACTTTCGGGGCTTCTGGCGGAGATGAACATGCCGTTAATAAAACAACACTAAGCCATAATCCTTTTTTCATAAAAACACCTCAGATTCTAATTCACCTAATGACAGCATTTTTTCTTTATCGGGATAACGTAATCCTTTCACCCCAATAACCGTTGATTTTTTATTAATTTTTTTTACTTCATCTTCAAGTTTCGGACTGACCTTTAACAATCTGTCCATAAAATAATTATCAGAAAAATAAAGCGCTTTTTCTGCCTTAACCGGATTTTCCCCTTTCAGAATGATGAATTCCTCCTTGAAATCAAGAGTGCTTAATTCCTGTGGTAACACCAACGCCCTTTTTGTTTCACTATGAGATTCGCTCTTTGAATCTCTGCGTCCTTTACTTTGACTTTCGCTTTTAGATTTTGTTGTTATATAACCTAATTTATCCGATATCTGATTAGCATCATCCTGTTCACTGACAGCATAAATAACTCTGCAAGGATGAGCACTTAACAATGTTTTCGCC
Source organism: Proteus mirabilis HI4320 (assembly GCF_000069965.1). NCBI lineage: Bacteria > Pseudomonadati > Pseudomonadota > Gammaproteobacteria > Enterobacterales > Morganellaceae > Proteus > Proteus mirabilis. Next base: position 13,989 of record NC_010555.1, on the reverse strand, counting down.
CCCTCGATGCCGTAAATTTCGTTTAACTGGCTTATGTTTTGATAGATAGTTAATAATTTAAGGTTAAATCCTGCGATATAACCCGAACCTTTTTTGATAATAGGCATATATCCGATAGACGGAAATTCGTCTAACATCAATAAACAAGGATGTTTTAGTGTCGGATCAAAATCGGGATTTTCCCGTAACGTCACCTCAACGACGAAATTAAAAAATAAATTCAGAAAATCATAAGCTATCCCTAGATCTTCTGCATTAATACCGACATAAATGGTTATTTTTTCACGGCGTAATTGCCGTAAATCAAAGTCGCTGCGGTCAGTACAGGCTCGAACAGTAGGCAGATAAAACAGGCTCATTTTTTTACGGAATGAACCATCGATACTCGAACGTTGTTCATCCTCCGTTAAATGATACTCTTTTAATTTAGTTAACCCATCCTTTAAATGGTAAAGCATCAGGCTATCTAATGGTAAACTCAATAATTCTTCGCTTTCATCAATTACAAATTGTCTATCAATACTGCCATACAGATCTACAACCGAGCCGATAGAAAAAACAGGACTTTTAACCTTAAACTGATTTAAATAATTTTTTTCGGGATATTTTTTATCCAGATAAATAAAAACATACAATAATTTTGTCAAACCAGTAAAATATTGACCTGCCAGATTATTGAAATGCGCCTCTGCCCCCGTTGAACCATAGGACGGAAATAAAATCTCAACCAGTTTCAGTAAATCTTTTGCACCGCTTTCTTTGGCTAATTCAATGTAGTCAAAAAAGTTAATGCCGTGCGTTTTACTGTTGAATGGATCAATTAAATAGACACTATGTCCTAGTAATATTTCTCTCACTTTACTGGTAATTTTCCAACATTCCTGTTTAGGGTCTAAAATAATCAAAGAATGCAACCATACAAGCAGATTTGGAATACCAATAGCAGCCCCTTTCCCCGCTCTTGTTCCTGCCCCAAGTGAAACAAAATCAGGGGCGGTATACCAGAGGTATTTTCCTTTATATTTTCCGACTAAAATTCCTTTTTCGTTTTCCTTTTCCCATTTCAATAATTTTGATTTTTTCAAATCATCATCACTGGCAAATTTCGCATCCCCATACAGCGAGGAATTTTCGTTTTTATTCATCAGGACAATAATCAATACAGGTGCAATTAAACTGACAGCAAACCCAACCCCTAACGCTGTCACGCCGGATAACCATAATTTAGATGTGAACTCACTTTGTGTTAAAATAGTCCCTAATACACCTGAGTCATACTTATTAAAAAGGAATTTAATGTTATATCCATTTAAAAAATAGACCGCAACACTCCCCGCATAATAAGAGATTAACCCCATCAGTCCGACGATAAATAGCCATTGTTTTTTATCCGGTAAGGTCAGTTTCATTATCAGTCCCTTAATTCGTTAAAATACTGCTCTTTATGAATATCTTTAAAGTAAATTCCTGTCGCATACCTTTTATCAAATTCGTCCAAATATTTAATGCTCAGTATTACATCAATATTATTTAGCACCTTTCGGAGCAGGACGTTATACGGTAAATTGTGGCACTCCGGATTTTGCTGACAACGTTCTATCATTCCGGAAACAGCATACATCGGTGTATCTTCATGCAATGTAGTAATCCCTCCTGCATGCCCCGAACTGTTCCCTTTTAAAAAATCCCAAGCTTCCGCCCCCCTGACTTCGGTCATTAAAATACGGTCTGGATTCATGCGATAACAGGCACGTAACAGCATAGCTGGCGTTATGATGCTGTTTTTTCCGCCCTCAGACGGGTAAAACAGCCTGACATGATTGTCATGAAACCGCAGCTTTACCTCCGGAGTATCTTCAATAGAAATGACTCGCAGATGATTCGGGATATATTCCAGCAAGGAGTTTCCAAAAGTAGTTTTCCCGCTGCCGGTTCCTCCGCAAAATGCAATGGTTTTTCCCTGTTTCAGGCATTCAGGAATAAAGGTTTCAATATCACCGGAATTGTATAAATCAGTTAACTTCTTCGTGGCAGGACTGATGATGTTTCCTGCTTGCGTGTCTAATTTTGAATAAAACCCCTGCTCAACAAACATTTCATGGCTGATAAAAATATCGGACGGCTTACGGATAGTGATAGAAATAGTATCTTGTTCCGTTGCCGGAGGAAGAACAACCTGAACCCGCTCTCCTGTCGGTAATGTTGCGGAGAGAATGGGTTTTGTTTCACTGACTGAATCACTGCAAAAATCAGCCAGTGCTGAGGCAAATGATTTACAATCATCATAGCTGATTAATGTATCTTTTTTTATCCATTTACCCTTTACTTTCAGGTACATTTGATTAGGGCGGTTAACTGCAATCTCAGTTAAACCGTCAGTCTGAGTCAGAGCCTCACCAAAGAACTGTGCCGCTATTTCATTAACAATGTGGTTATTGTTACTCATTTGCCTTTACTCATTTTTAACTGGTAAATAGTCGAAAAATCGAGATCTTCCCCTGTAATCAACGTAATAATCTCCCCCTGATTTTTGTATAGCGTAGGCGGAATACCGACACTGTTAGCAAACGCTTCTTTGGCAATATCCGCAAATGCCTGACGGCTGTTAGCGGTATAGTCCGTCTGATTGTCTTTATTGTTTTTAATTGCTCCACTGACTCCCTGAGTAAGATCGGGGATCATTCCAAGCATCATTGCTCCGCTGAATCTGTCCCAAAAATGGGTATCAATCCAGCCATCCGCCCCCATTTCACCTAATGCCCCCGCTGCTGCCGTATCTATCAACGGAATATCAATAAAAGGCTGTTGGCGGGTTCTGAGTTTTGTCGCCATAATGAAAACGCGCCCCTGTCCGTGTTTCAGCGTACCCGCTTTATAAATCAGACTCGCCCGAGTACCTTTATCTATCAGCCGAACATTGCCGTTTGCGCTGTAAATATCCTCAATCACTGTGCAGGTCAGCGAACCACTTAAATCAGACACAAAACGCCTGTCCAACGAGCAGGGAATTGAAGTATTTTCAGGAATAAACAGATTAGGGTCATACGGCAACACTTTAATCGCGCTCAGTGAACGTTTTTCTGTCTCTGTCGTGGTCGGAACGGTACTGACTGCCGCAGTATCTTCTCCATTAGTATTTTGATTATTTTGGCTTCCTGTTCCCCCTGAACCAATTCTGACAGCCAGTGAACGGCTGAATGTTGCCGGAGCAGACGGAACATTAACAACCTTTGCACCTCCGTCTGACGTACTGGCAGAAGCCGACTCAGTCTTATTGTTTTTCACTTCCGATGAAACAGATGCTTCTGCCGGATCAAACGCCGTATCTTTATTCAAATCTGTCAGACGGTTGCTTTTCGTCGTATTAATGGTGTCGTCCTGTGTTGTTTTTTCTGATGAAAACATCCCCCGAAGAATATCAGGAAAATTGTAAACAGCCGCACCCGCCAGTAGGATTACAAAAATCCCGCCTAAAAGTAATTTACCTTTAAACGTTTTCTTAAGTGAGTGAATACCTAAACGAGGTTTCGGCGTTTCCGCAGTATCTTCATCTTCTATATGATTATTCGTGCTGACGTTTTCTCTTACCGCAAGCATTTCATTTTCTAACTCAGCAGCGGTTTTTGGTTTTTGTTCATCAGTCATTTTTTATTTCCTTTTTCACATCAGGGGAAACCGTATCAGAATCAGCTAACCGGACAAGTCCATACCCTTTATTCTCCACACCAACAACCTGATCACCTGAACGTAAAACCCAACGATCATTTGTCTGATGTATAATCACAACGGTATAATCACCTTTCTTTTCAACAGTCGGATTAGTTATTGTTTCCTGCTCACCATACTGAACAAAGACGCTTGGGATTTTTTTGGACGGGTTAAAACCAAAATAAGTAAATCGCCCATCATCATAAGCATAATCCGGTTTAATGTATTCGCTGTTGTTAGCCACGCGCTGATAATATTTCCAGTTTCGCGGAACTTTGGCATTTTCAAATGATTTATTTATTTCATTTATTTCCTGCTTTCTTTTTAATTCCGCAATACGTTGTTGCTCAAGTTTTTCTTTTTCCTTTCTCACCTCGTTCGGATAACGATAATTTACAACAAACGAAATTTTCTCAGGTTCTTTAAATGTTTTTGCATTTAATTCAACACTGTAATTTCTTTTTGTTGTCACAATAAACAAATTTGTTTTGAATTGATTTAAATCTGACTCCGGATCAAAAACCATTTGTTTTTGTTCTGTTTCACCATCATCATTTACCGCTTCAATGGTTTGTGTCACAGGCGTGACTTTTATGTACACTTTATTTTCTGATGACCTGATGTTCCAGCCCTGCTCAAATCCAACATCGGTTTCCATCACTTTTTCGTCATCGTCGAAAACCAAGACAGAAACATAACCAGCAGCACTATTGATTACGGTTGTATCAGATGGATTATAGCTAATTATCTGATTACGGGGGTCGAACCGACTGCCTGTTGGTTTACTGGCTGCATTTGCATTCATGGCGATAACGAAAACAGACAGGAATAAAGCGATTATATTTTTATTCATTTTTAACCCCTGTTTTCCTTTTCTGTTAAATAACTGGTAACAACAAACCCCAATGGATTGCTGTCTCTTTCTTCCCGTGTCAGGTTGTTTTCAGGAATAAAGCGAAATGTGATTCTTGCAACCCAAAATTCTTCACGTTTAGAACCCGTTAAAACTTCGGTAATTGTCCGTTTGTAACGAACACTGGCAAGCTTATCAGGGTCGTCAGCTTTTGATGAATCCGAAATAATTTTTGATAAAACGTCAACCTTAACCGTTTGTTCACCTTTCCTGTAAATCGTCTGCGGTGCTTGTGGAGATTTAAATATAGCAGTGTATTCATTTCCCACACTGTCACTGCTGTATGACATGACCAGATCATAATCCTGTTGCAAACGAAAATAATTATATCCCTCTCTAGCTTTGAGATAGGTATCAACAAAGAAACGACTTACCGCTTCATTTTCATTTAATGTACTGTTCGTGACTTTTGTCATTTCTTCTGCTCTGCCAGTCTGATTATCAACGGAATAAATATATGTTTCCGTTTCTTTCAGCGGTAAAACAATAATAAGAGCAATCAGACTCAGCACACCAATTAAAGCCCCTAAAATACCCGTTCCTAAGTAAACCCATTTCAGACGTTGTTCTTTTTTATAAATCACATCTTCAAATAACGCCGCGTTTTCTATGGCAGTTTCTTTGTTTTTAAAAAATTGAATTTTTTTCATTTCATTTCCCTGCGGTATTCATTACTTCCGGAGTATTAACAGGCTCTAATCCCCCCGACACGGGGGGAACTGTTTTTTGACTGGCACAACCAACTAATCCAATACTGACAATAATCAGAAACAGAAACTTTTTCATGATTCATCCCCCAAACCGTTTTTTATAAATCGCCGCGACCTCTTTTCCGATCCGGCGTGTCGCCTGTCCGGTCACATTCCCTGCTTTACCGGAAAAGCCTTCCGATTTACCAAATCCGCCGGATTGCCCGACAAGTCCCCGTCCCAAACCAGAGCTTGCGTTTTTCCCCATTCGTAAACCGCCTAAAGCCATGCGTCCCATACCAAAACCGCCTGCGGCAAGCCCCATAGCAGCCGCTCCCTGCAATGCGCCCTCAGCCCCGACTCCGGCAATCTGTGAGGCATAGGTTTTTGCCTGCCAGATAACAAACGCCATAAAAATCCCGCCTGCCAGCGCACTCGCGCCCATATAAATCAGGTTCTGTTCACTCGCCGTAGCAATGTTGGTCGTCAGTATCGTGTTCAGATACCACGTTCCCGCCCGTAGAGCCAAACCACCGAACAGAAAAATAAGCAGAGCACTGAAAATCATCTGCAACCAACTGTTAAACATCTGGCGTAGAAAACCGAACATCAGACACATAATAAACAAGGGTGCAGTGATAGTAAGTAACATCAGGGTCACTTCCGCCGCAAAGAACGTCAGGGCGGCACACATCAGGGCAACTAACCCGCCTAAATAGGTAAATAATGCGCCTAGTGCTCCTGCTGCCGGCACATAATCTGAGGGATCTAATTTGAAAATAAGGTTTGCTGTTTGCACAGTTTTGACCCAAAGCTGATCAAGCCAAAGATAAACATCCCCGCCCGCAAACAGGTTTTTCAGCCCGTAAATGGATGAAATAGACGTATCCAGCCAACCATCCACGTTACGGACAAACAGCAATATCACAGTAAACCTAACAACATTCCAGATAAAATCCTGAACCGGAACGGTTTTTTGCTGTTTTCCCGCAAGGATGGTAAAAATATACCAGAGGATATACGCCTGAACTCCAAACTTACCGAGAGAATAAGCGATATCAATAAATTCGCCCATTTTGCCCTGCGTGGACGATTTTAATATATCAGTAATAATCTCATGTGCAGTCTGGAAAAAATTACTGTCATATTGGGCTGGCTGTCCCTCTAATGGCGGTTTACTTGGCACAACAAAATTAGCACTGCCGCCGTTGAGTCCGGTTCCCCAATAAGAATCTACTGCATCTTGTGTGGTTGCCATTTTTGCCCCTACCTTAATTTATAATCCTGTAGGTAAACCAGCCATTCTTTTGGCTTCTATTAACTGATAACTCCACTTTGCATTTTTGCAATTATCAGATTCCTCTCCAGACTGTTGACACTTGTTATAAATCTCAACAGTTTCTTTGGGGTGTGCTTTGAACCATTCTTTAGACTTAGTTTCCTCTTTACAGCCCGCTAAAGTAACCATCCCGATAACCATCACAACAACAAATAAAGCGTTTTTCATGGCATTATCCCATTAATTGTTAAAGTCGTTAAACTGCATAGATTTATAGGCTTTACGATAATCAGGAATGGTCGCCTGTAATTGTTGGCGTTTAAATTCCGCCTGTACCATTTCCTCTTTATATTTAGAAAGTTGAGCCTGTTTATCGCGATACATTTCATACTGGAATTTCATTTTTTCAAATTTCAGTTGTTCAAGAGCAATCGCATTAGCTGCATCAGCCGTTGATTTTGGATCTGTAGCTGATTTCACCTGATCAATCAGCCCTTTCATTTTCTTATTGTCTTTATTTATATTTTCCTGCAAGTTTTCGCCATAAGCTACACTGGCTAAATCTGATAAAACCCGCGCCTCACATCCTTTAATCAGATCGCCGGAAAACCCTTGTTTCACACACATTTCTCCGACCTTGTATTTATCAAGTAATGCCTGTGCTTTTTCTGACAGAATCCCTGTTGGATTTTCAATATAATTATCGTAGAACGCAGTTCCCTCATTGTAGATATCAGTTAAATCTCCAGCTATCTCCTTTGCATCCTGAATCAAGCCCTGAACATCACGGATACCCGTTTTTGATAGCAGTTCATCCTGATAGGCTTTTAACTCTTTAGTCCACTGAGCAGCCTCTTTAGTCCATTGTGCAGCCGTTTTAACATCCTGTTTCAGACGATCAGCAATTGCTGTAGCATCAACAACCGGAATCCCCGCTGCGAACCCTAAATGAGCTACCCCAAATAATGACAGAGCAACAAATAACGGAAATACTGTTTTTTTCATCTTCCAGCCCCTTAATGTGATATTTTATTGACCTGATTTAAGTACACATCAATCCATTCTTCCGGTTTCATGCCCTCTTGATAAATTTCATCAAAAATCACCATCTGATCACTGGATGCACTTAATATTGGTAAATATTTTGCTGCCTGACCTAAATCGAGTTTTGCAAATGCAGCAAACTCAGTTTTATCGCCTTTGCGTTGTGGGTTTTTGACCACTAAGTGCATACGGGAAAGCGGGTCAATATTTTTAATAATGTCAAAATACAATTCACTGACCTGTAAGCCGTTAACGTAATCCTCACGGGTAGCTTTAGGGTTAGACAAATAAATATGTGTGGCACATTGTTCCCTGACAGCGGCAGCTATTGGCGTTTTAATAAGTTCATCAGGTGATTGAGTAGCAAAAACAAGCACCATATCCAGTTTCCTACCTGTTTTCAGTATGTTATAAATACTTTTTTGCATACTTTCATTAACAAGCCACTGATGAAACTCATCCATATATATTAACAGGCGACGACCATCGGCTAATGATGCAACCTTATAAATAAGGTAGAATGGGATCACCTGTGAGGTGACTTTGTCGTCTAAAAATTCCGTGCCGTCTACCCCAAATACAGATTTCTCATTTATATCAAAAGTTTCATTTTCATTATCGAATACCCAACCAAACTCCCCATCTTTCGCCCATGCATTCAGCCGGACTTTTAATCCCGTTTTTAACGTTGTTCCGTCTCTGTCCTCCATAATTAAAGGAATTAGTTTACTGATACCATATGTACGGTTATCCCGTTGCATTAAGCGTTCTACAGCATCTGAAATTAACTGTAATTGATGATCGTCCAGTTCTCCGCCATTTACAGTACACAAAATTCTTACCAGTTCTTTTAAAAAGGCAATGTTGCGTTTTGTCGGGGCTAACTGAAATGGATTCCAGCCTGTAGGTTCACCACTTTTAATTTTAAAATATTCACCGCCCATAGCTCTTATGGCTACTTCTCCCGCACGGTCTTTATCAAAAAAAACAGTGGTTAGTTTTTTTATTTTCCGGTTATCAGGAAATGAATCAGCCATTCCATATTGTTGTGCAGCTAACGCATGAGCCATCATCAAGACCGTTTTCCCTCCCCCTGATGCGCCTAATATCTCAGTATGAGCCAGCGGCGGGTTCTTACCAAAATCATTAACACCCTCACGGGTCATGTGGTAATTCATGTGGTACACATCATTACCTGATCCTTTAAGAGTGATTAACGCATCGCCCCATGAGTTATTTTTTTCTTTTCCTGAAAAGAAATTATGAAATGATTCCATTTCCACAAAATTCAGGCTACTTATCATCGACAGGCGAGGACGCAGTGTATAATTAGCAGGTAACTGAGCAAAATAAGCCGCTCCTAAAGATAAACCTGAATATGTCACAACCAATCCTAAATCCTGTAAGATATTTGCAACCATATTGCTATTTTTTATTAATTCTTCCGGTGAATCCGCATAAACTAACAATGAAAAACTGGCATTACCAAATGCAATCAATCCACTGGCTAACATATCAGTTCCCACAATAAGCTGATTTTGTTGTGTGACTGCTGCATCATTAGCAATAACCAATTTATCTAACTGATCATCTAATCTTTTTGTTGATTCTTTTTTCCTTAAAATGGTAAAGCTACTGGTCATAATATATTCCACAGGAACATACATCAGCGCATCAAAAATACCGGATTCGGTATGTTGAAAATAATCCTTTATCTCAATAATACGGAAATAACGCGCATCACTTCCGGCGGATAACTGACCTGAATCACTACCGAAGAAAACATCTTTCCCACCCAATGAATTATAAAATGGGCTATTAGTGATGGCTATTTTTTGCCATTTCCCTGTTAAAAGATACTGGAATAAAGATAGCTGAGAAGAAAACACTCTGTTTTTTTCTTCATACACACCTAAACGAGTTGCATTAAACTGCTCAAGATAGTTATCTAATCTTCCTGTCATATCATTCATGACAGCTATCGATTCTGTTAATATTTTTTTGTTTTGTTTTTCTTTCTCTTTTTTATTTTTGGAAAAAAGAAACGTTAACTTCTCATCTGCCGTTAACGGCTTATAACATAAAGAGATAAAAAGACGATTTTTATAAAAACATTCCTGACTTAAAGAGTCATAGTAATCATTCATTACTCTGTTAGCAAAAGGGACAAGAGAACGGAAGTTCTTTTCTATTTTACTTTTCGTTCTTATCCGGTGAGTATAAAAAGTTACAGCTTTATCCTCAAAACTACGAATGAGCGTATTCAAACGATCTGTTAAACGATCTAGCTCATCCTCAGCCTGACATTCAAAATAAGCCCCGTCAATTTCCCAAGTAGCAATTAAATCCTGCTTACGAGTGCATACCAACTTATCTGTTATATGTGTAGAAAATGGGATCATATCTTCAATCGGGGTTTGGTGATTTAGTTTCATCATTTTTTCCAGTTTTGATATATCGACCTTATCGTATGTGTTTCCTGAATAGTGTACAGCATCATATTTCTGATTACTGACTGGATGACCACTCACTCGATAACGCAAATACAACAAATCAAACACCCGATCATCAATTTCCGTCATTTTTTTAATCAAGAACCAACCGACCGGAATTAAAAAATACATATAATCGCTTGTGTTTGCTGCGATAACGACGACCACCATAATCATGAATAAAAACGGGTACAGCGGTACACCTAAGCCCCGAATTAAAGCGGGGCGGGTTAATCCTTTAAAAACAACACTCATAAATCCGCCCTCATTTTTAAATTACAGCCAGTCTTTCACGTAAGGGGCAATCACAAAGAGGAAAATAGCAAAACCAATCCCCCACAGAAAACCGATATATTTACGGGCAAACAGTATAATCAATGCCCCTGCAATTACTGCCAGTGTAATAGCGGCTCCCCGAATCCCGACTAACCAATCAATCCATTTTTGGAGAATCCCTGTTGATGCAGTATCAACCCCTGCGGCAAGAGCGGGTTCAACCATAAACAGCCCCATAAAAACCATCATGAAAAGTGCAAATATTTTTTTACTGTTCATCATTCACCTTTTGCAAATGCATTGTTACCTGACCTCGAATAATATATTCAGGATATATTATTGATGAGGTGTGCCTTAAACTTGTTTTATTTCCATTTCCCTGTGTTGTATTCGCTTGTTTAATTGTTTTTGTGCTTGGAACAACTACCGTTGTTTTTGTTCTTTCAATAGGCTGCCCTCCTATCCTCTCTATATAACTGGTATTATTAAATGCTGTTTCTTTTTTGTGTCCTGTTTCAAAATTACCGGAGTAATAACAACTTAATGCGTTCTTTAAATTTCCTCCACGTTGAAAGCAATCTACCAGTATTTTTTCTGCTATTTTAAGATTACTGCACGGGTTCAACATTTCCTCTGCGGTAACGTTATACCCTTTAAAATTTCCGGAGTAGATTTGCATCAGACCAACTGAAAATCGTCCGTTTTTTGTTTCCAGCCTTTCGATAATTTCCAGAGCTTCATTTTTTGATTTCGGCAAATGACTAATGATTTTATCTTTCGTTACGATCTCCGCAATGGCAAACGGATTGAATCCGCTTTCCGTTTTTGCAATATCTATCACCGTATCAGTATGCACTGACGGGGCACATTGCAAAGCTAATGAGAGTAACGTTTCTTTAATCATTTCTGTTCTTCACCTTTATGCGTATTTCCAGACAGAGATTTCTTATACTCCCTCTCAATTAGTAGCATCAGGAAATTCCGCTTTGAACGGCTGATTTTTTGGCTTTCAGCATTTACCCAATCATTTAGGTTGCTAGGTAAGTCCAACCTGACACTGACATAATTTTTTTCTACGATAGGTTTTGCCATTAAATTACTCACCCGTTGATAAGAAATAATTAAACATAATTGAATTATGTAAGTCATTCTACAACGAGATTTAAGGCAAATAACACCCTAAAAGCGGGTGTTATTGTCTGAAAAACTCAAATTTTGTTCAGTAATAAGTTAAAGATTCTTATTAATGTGACCGACCTCAAAATTTTAATTTCTGAGCAGCCTGAAATTAAAACAGTTGTATCATTCAGTCTTTTTCTCACCGTATCAGGGTGACGATTGTTGAGTCTCGCAAGCTCTGCGATAGAAGATCCCATAGCATAAAGTAGTGCATCATGCTTTTGGGCAGTGGTGAGATTGTTTTCAGGAAAAATTTGATCTAAATAGTGCGGATCAATATGATTATGACCAGTCATGATAACCTCTCTAACAGGTTGTTGTGATTAGCAGGTAGTAAAAGTGTCCGCTTTCACTACCTGCGTTATAAACTACTCTTTTTCTAACGCCATTGTTAACGCCTTTACAGCCCAATCAGGGCAAGTACGTGAACTTGGTTTATCCGGATCATTAACCCATGATTTTATCGCCCTGACAGAACAGGGACGCATTGTTTGTATGCAGATTAATTCTGCTGCTTTTTTTTGTGTAATTTGATGTTCACGCATGAGACGGAGCATAATTTCTCTATTGTTCATTAACTTTCTTCACATAAACAGAGCCAGCCACAGGACTTTCAAACAATAGCCGTAACCTCTCTGAAATTTTTTCTTCTTTTACATTGTAATAACCTAATGATTTAAAGAATTTAGTGGGAGAAACAATAAATGGCAAAGAGTAAACAGCTACAGAAATTAAAACAAAAAAAAGGAAGAAGTTATAAATATATGTCGAAATTCTAGACGACTCAAGAGTTAAAAGATCATTTGTTAAACCTTGATATTCAAATAAAAATAAATAAAATATTAACCCTGCTGTAAAAATAATAGCTGTTTTTGCTATTGAAAATAAATATCTGATGAATGCTATTATATAAACAACATATTGCATCAATGATGCCCGTTTATCCTGACTAACTTCATTTCTGATTTTCTGATAATCATCAGATGGAAGAGTTCCTAGTTCAACGCCATGTTGAAATACTTTAATGATTTCCATGTTACCCCCTTGTAGTTGTAGTCTATAAACACAATAGGGCACATGTGCCCCTTAGTCAAGAGGTAGCATAAAAAACACACATATAAAAACCATCTAATTGTTTTATCTATTTTTAAATGAATATGTTCCCATCAATCTCTGGAATAAACACCACTCACTCACATCCCCCAAAGACCCTAATACGAGCATAAGGATAACAAACCACATACTCCCGTCCCACACACCACCGTTAGTGTTGTATTTGATAATCAGGAAAAATCCCCCCAAAATAACGGTCAGATAAATAACACCTCTACATAAACCAACAATCATAGAAAAAATCACATCACAAGACACACCAATAAATACACGAATAAAGAAAAAAATTTTTTTCAGCGCACTTAGTGCTGTTTCTTTTCGCCTCTTTACAACAGAAGCACCTTTAATTTTTTTAATTTGCTTTTTAATTTTATTTTTTTCTTTTCCTTGTGGAAAATGATAAATCTTTGCCATAGCTACACCTCATATCTAAGATGAAAAGTTTTTATCAAACATATCTAAAAACTCACGTTCATCATCAGTTAAATTAACTGAATCTAAAGAATAACTAAATTTCAAACGGTCAACTTTTCTTCCGAGTTTTCCCGAAACCTCAAACTTTAAGTTTTTAACTTCTGTTAATTTAATTATTTCCTTAACTGATTTATTTAAAACATCTCTTTTGAAAATAGGAAAATCAGGGTATTTATATTCTTTATTACCATCTTCATCAATTGAATAAAGATTTAATTCATCTTTTAATTCATCAATTGAAATATCAAAAAAACCTAACCTAGAATTAGCACTATAATGTTTTCTAATTAACTGATATAAAGATGCAGCATTAACGCTAGATAAACTTACAACAGACAATAAAACTTGTGTAGTATATTTTTTTTCCACACCTACCAAATTACATAAAAATCTTTTTGCTGAATTTGTAAATTTAATTCCAATTCGCCCCTCATCGTTATAATAAACAGAAAACTCTGTCAAACTCAGGTTCATTGAATCTGGAATATTTTTTTTTGTAAAAGGTAGCTTTAACTCATTTTTAAGATTTAAAATATCCTCATTATTTAGCTTTAATAATACACTATCCAAAATAGCAGCCCCCTCTTTTAAAGCTGCGTATGCTGCATTTGCTTTAACATTAGCCCATTGAACATAATCACTAGCACTTACATAAAATATGTGATCATCATCAAATTCGTTTTTTGAATTTATTTGACTCATGGCTAAAAATAAAACTTTTTTTGCAACTATTGGCAATGCAGAAAGAGTTAAATTCAAATCATTTCTATGTCTGACTTTAGTTAACCGAGATAGTGATTTTTTATTCATCGTTACTCTCAT